>NZ_CP034859.1 GCF_005080845.1 Buchnera aphidicola (Rhopalosiphum padi)
GTTGTGTAAATTTATTTGTTATTTTTTTTTATATAACTTACATAAGTTGCTATATTCAATATCTATCTTTTTTTTAAGACCTTTAGGACCTATTTTAGTTAATTCACTAGCTGTATAATAATTTATTAAGGCATTTAAAATTTTATTTCTAGCAGATTTTTCATCTAATTTAGAAATTATTTTTATATCTGAAAATGAAATAAATATTTTTTTTTCTTTAATTTTTAAATTTTTTAATAATTTTTTTTGACCAGATAAATATTGATTTATTGTTGATTGTGAAATATGAAATAGCATAAAAAAACTTGGTGTCAAAAATATTTTTTTAGGTATGTAATTACTAGTTGATTGAGTCTTTTTTTTCTTGCATTTTACAAAACCCATTGGTTCTAAAAATTCACTAATTAATCGTGAGGCGCGAGTAATAGATTTATTACCAGAATCAGAAAAAGTTGAAAGTCCACATTCATCTGCTAGTTTTTCGATAGACGCTTCAACTAAATTAGAATCAATATTACAATAGTATAACATCGCTAGAACTATAGCTCTCATAGCACATGCTCGATGCTCGTTTAATCTTCTAAATCGAGGTAAAATATTGCCAGTTTTAGGATCTATTGCTAATAAAGTATAATTTAGTCTACTTCTTGCAACATCTATTTCTGATGCTTTTTTCATTGCATAACAAATAAAATTAGATCTTTTTTTCTCATTTTTAGGAGGATTAAAAACTGGTTTTGGATTACATATATAATTTTTTCTAGGCACTAATATAATACGCTTGATGTAAGTAAAATATTTTTGTTAAATATAAATAAATTAAAATTGTTTTTTAAAAAATAGTATTTAAAATAAATTTTTTTTATATTAAAAAAATGCAATATATAAAATATAACATGAATTTGGTATTCTTTCAAATAACTTTAACCACTTCATTTTAAAACGTTATTAATGAATAATGTGTTTCTTTTTACTCATTTTATCAATATAAGCCATACCAAAAGCAGATAGAACAAACGTTAAATGAATAATAACGCATAACATAATTTTATTATCTAAAATTCGCTCTGCTTCCATAAAAAGACGTAAAAGATGTACAGAAGATATAGCAACAATAGAAGAAGCAACTTTATTTTTAATTGAATTAACATCCATAGTCCCCATCCAACCTAACCTTTTTTCGTTATCTTGAATATCCATTTTAGAAATAAAATTTTCATAACCTGAAAACATAACCATAACTAATAGACCACCTACTAAAGCAATATCAATCAATGATAAAACAACTAATACAAGACCAGATTCTGACATTGCTAAAATATCCGGAATAATAAATATTATTTGTTGAAAAAATTTTAATGTTAATAATATAAATCCAAATGACAAACCTACATATACCGGAAACATTAACCAACGAGAAGCATATATAGACCTTTCAATAATTTTTTCCATTTTATTCCTACTTTTTTTTTAATAAATATAAAATGTTATTTCAATGACATTGATTATATTTCAAAAATAAAAATTTTTACATAACTAAAAATAAATATTTGAAAATATTTATTTTTAGCAAGTTATGTTGAAAATTATTAAAATATATGTTAAATATATCTATACGTAAAAAAAATATTAAAAAAACTAAATTTAATATTTTAAAAATATTATTAAATTATTATTTACATAAAAAATTTTAGTACAAAAAAAATTAAATTGTTTGAATCTTACTATCACAAACTATACATTCACATTTTTTAAGTATTCCTATATGCCATCTAGAGAAAATTACGTATATAATCGAAATCCAGTTTTTACAGCACCTAAAAACAATAAAAAAAGACCGTCCTTTATCTGTCATGCAATGAAAAAAGCATCAGAAATAGATGTTGCACGATGTGAATTAAACTATGTTATTCAACCAAAAAACATTAAAACTGGACTACCCTTAAAAAGATTTAGAAGATTAAACGAGCATCGAGCATGTGCTATGAGGGCAATGGTCTTAGCTATGCTTTATCATTTTAATATTTCTTCCGAATTAGTACAAGCTTCAGTAGAACAACTATCCGACGAATGTGGTTTGTCTACATTATCTAAAGTCGGTAATAAATCTATTACCCGGGCTTCTAGACTCATTACTAATTTTATGGAACCAATGGGTTTCGTAACTTGCAAAAAAATATGGGATAGAGTATTAGGCAACTATATGCCAAAAATGATTACACTTACGCCATTATTTTTTATGCTATTAGGTATTTCTGAAAAACAATTAATAAATGCTAAAAAACAACAATTAGGATGGATTAATAAAAATCTTATCATCAAGGGATTGAAACCTATAACGGTAATAGAAGCAAAAAGACGAGCTAAAGATATTCAAATTAGAAATCTTTTTAAATACAGGATTTCTAAACATAATTTTTATAAAAAAAGAAAAAATGCACAACGATTAATAGCTCTAGATGAAAAAGAAGCAAGACAAAAAATTCTTCGTGCATTAGTTGCTAAATATTCTATTAGCGAATTAACTACACTTGGCCCCAGTGGATTAAAAAAACAAGTAAACATCAGTTATCATTATTTACGGAAAATTGCTACAAATACGTATCAAGATAATTAATGTAATAATACTACAATAGTAGTAATAATAAAATATTGTAAAATGTAGTAAAAATATAACCTCCTCTTTCTAATATTACGTTAACACGTAAGCTTTTCTATTTTTTTAACTCCACTTTTTTTAAAAATTCTAGTAATTTTTCTAGAAAAATTACTTATTGTATAATACATATCTGTTTTCAGATTATTTTTATTTACTAAATACGTTTTTTTTTTTTTTTAATATTATAAATGCATATTATTTTTTTATATAAATGCTTTCTATAATATAAATGCAAAATTACATTTCTTTAAATATTAATAAAAAGATAAATAAACATGAGCTTAAAAAATAGCGAATATTTTTTTAAAAAAAATATTCGCTATTTAAAAATTTAAGAGGTAAATTCTTGTCTTTCTAAAAGAAAAGAAGATATATTGTCTTCATAAGATTTAATCTTATGATTAATTTTCATAGTTAAGTCAATATTATCCCAATTATTTAATAAACAAAGACGCTGAAAATCATCTATTTGAAATGGAATATCTAAATCACCTGCAGTAATTTTCTTATTAATTAAACTAACATTAAAAGAAATACCAATTTTAGTATCAACTAAATTAAAAAGATAATCGATATGTTTTTTTTCTAAAACAACTAAAAGAAGCTTATTATTAAAACTATTATTAAAAAAGATATCAGAAAAACTAGATGAAATAATTACCTTAAATCCGTAATCTAATAAAGACCAAACAGCATGCTCTCTAGAAGAACCACAACCAAAATTCCCCCGTGTTAATAGAATACTAGCGTTTTTATAAACATAATTATTCAAAATAAAATTTGGATTTATCTTTAACTGATTTTTATCAATAAACCTCCAATCATGAAATAAATATTTACCAAAACCAATTTTATTAACTTTTTGTAAAAATTGCTTTGGAATAATAGCATCAGTATCTATATTAGATATATTTAAAGGGGCAACAACGCCATTATGTTCAGTAAATTTAAACATTTTTAATTAGTCTCACTATCTAAATTTCTAACATCAATAAATCGACCGTATATAGCTGCAGCAGCAGCCATAATAGGACTAACTAAATGTGTTCTACCACCCCTACCTTGACGTCCTTCAAAATTTCGGTTGCTAGTAGAAGCACAACGTTCACCATCACTTAATTTATCGTTATTCATACCTAAACACATAGAACAACCTGGTAATCGCCATTCAAATCCTGCATCAATAAAAATTTTATCTAAACCTTCTTTTTCAGCCTGTTTTTTTACTGTACCAGATCCAGGCACAACAATTGCTTTTATATTTTTTGAAATTTTTTTATTTTTCAATATTTTAGCTGCAGATCTTAAATCTTCTATACGAGAATTAGTACAAGAACCAATAAACACCTTATCAATTTTAATGTCTGTTAAATATGAACCTGGTTTTAAATTCATATAATTACATGCAGAACGAGCTAAATTTTTCTTTACAGAATCTTCAAAAAAATTAAAATCAGGAATTTTTTCGTTAATTGATAAAACCTGATCAGGACTAGTCCCCCAAGTAATTTGAGGAGAAAGATTAGATACATCAAAAGTAAACTCTTTATCAAAAAAAGCATTTTCATCTGTTATTAATGTTTTCCAATATTTTACAGCTTCTTCCCAAAATTTACCCTGAGGTGAATAACGTCTACCTTTTAAATATAAAAATGTAGTTTCATCTGGTGCTATTAAGGCTGATTTAGCACCCATTTCAATCGCCATATTGCAAACTGTCATTCGTTCTTCCATGTTCATTTTTTTAATTACATCACCACAAAACTCAATTACATATCCAGAACCACCCGATGTACCTAATTTTCCTATAATAAAAAGAATAATATCCTTAGCAGTAACAAAATTCTTAATTTTCCCCTTTATTTGAATTTTCATATTCTTTAAACGTTGTTGTTTTAAAGTTTGTGTTACAAGAACATGTTCAACTTCAGAAGTACCAATTCCAAAAGATAAGGCACCAAATGCACCATGAGTAGAAGTATGAGAATCACCACATACTATAGTCATACCAGGTAATGTCATACCTTGTTCAGGACCGATAACATGAACTATACCCTGTTTAGGATTATTTAAATCATATAAAGATATATTAAATTGATTACAATTTCTTATTAATTGTTGCATTTGTATTTTAGCCATAGATCCTGATGCATTAATATCTTTACTTTCTGTAGAAACATTATGATCCATCGTAGCAAAAGTTTTTTTAGGTTGCCTAACAACACGATTTTTTATACGTAGTGAATCAAAAGCTTGAGGTGATGTTACTTCATGTAGTAAATGTAAATCTATATATAAAATTGATGCATTGTTTTTTTCTTCATGTACAATATGTGCATCATATATTTTTTCATATAAAGTCTTTTTCATTTTATTTTCCATTAATTAAAAATTTAGCAATAATATCACCCATTTCATTTGTTTTTATATAATTTTTACCATCAGATATGTCTAAAGTTCGATAACCTGCTTTTAAAGCACTATAAACGGATGAATCGATTTTATCTGCAATTTCATTTAAATTCATACTATGCCGAATTAGCATAGAAAGAGAAAGAATTTGAGCTATAGGATTAGCAATATTTTTACCTTCAATATCTGGTGCAGATCCTCCAGCAGGTTCATATAAACCAAATTTTTTACTATTTAAACTAGCTGAAGGTAACATTCCAATTGAACCTGTAATCATCGCACATTCGTCTGAGATAATATCTCCAAAAATATTAGAACAAAGAAGCACATCAAATTGACTAGGATTTTTAATAATTTGCATACATGCATTATCAATATATAAATGAGATAAAATAATATTTGGATAATTTTTAGAAACTTCTTCTACAATCTCTCTCCATAAAATTGAACTTGCAAGAACATTAGATTTATCAATAGAACATACCTTACATCTTCTAGAACTAGCTAATTCAAAAGCTAAATGTGCAATACGTTTAATTTCAAAATCATAATAAATTTCAGTATCAAATGAATATTCACCATTTTCATTTTTTGATCGACCTTTGGGTTTACCAAAATAAATTCCACCTGTTAACTCTCTAACACATAATATATCAAAACCATTTCTTACAATATTAGAACGTAAGGGAGATAAATTTTTTAAATCTGAATATAATTTTGCTGGTCTTAAATTAGAAAATAAATTAAAATGTTTTCTTAAGGGTAATAAAGATGCCCTTTCTGGACGAGATTCTATTGGTAAATAATCCCATTTTTTACCACCTACCGAACCGAATAAAATTGCATCAGAATTTTCGCAACCTCTTAATGTTTCTTCAGGTAAGGCAATACCTTCCCTATCAATAGCTATACCACCAACATTAAATTCACGTATTTCTAAAGGTAAGGAAAAATTTTTTTCTAAAATATTTAAAATTTTATAGGCTTCTCGCATAATTTCAGGACCTATACCATCACCTGGTAAAACTGCAATACGAAATTTTTTTTTCATAAAATATATTCCATTTAAAAAACCTAATTGTTTATTTTTTTTAATTTTTTTAACTTTTCATTTACTTGATTAGCTTTCCATATATTATTTAATACATTCACCATTGCTTGAGCTGAAGATTCAATAATATCTGTAGCTAAACCCATACCATGAAACTTGCGTTTTTTATGTTCAACTAAAATATCAACTTGACCTAAAGCATCTTTTCCCTTACCTTTTGCTATAAGTTGATATTTCTGTAAAATTATAGGAAAGTGAGTAATCCTGTTTAAAGCTTGATAAATAGCGTCTATAGGGCCATTGCTTGTTGTAGCAGATTCTATAAAAGTTTTTTCACCACATAATAATTTTACTGAAGCAGTAGACAAACCATTGGAAATAGATTGAACACTAAAAAAAGATAAAGAAAAGTGTTCTAATTCTTCTTGTTGTTGATTTATAAAAGCTAATGCTTCCAAATCATAATCAAACACTTGTCCCTTTTTATCTGCTAATTTTAAAAAAGATGCATAAAGTTCATCTATTTTATAATCACATTCTCTATAACCCATTTCAGTCATATAATGTTTTACAGCAGCTCTACCAGATCTAGAAGTTAAGTTTAATTTAACTTCCTTTAAACCAATACTACTAGGTTCCATGATTTCATAATTTTTTCTATTTTTTAAAACACCATCTTGATGAATACCAGAAGAATGTGCAAATGCATTACTTCCTACTATTGCCTTATTAGGTGGGATTGGCAAATTGCAAATTTGACTTATAATCTGACTAGTTCGATAAATTTCTTTATGTTTTATTTTAGTAGAAACACCTAAAACATCTTCTCTTACCTTTATAGCCATAATTACTTCTTCTAAAGCTGTATTACCAGCTCTTTCTCCAATTCCATTAATAGTTCCTTCTATTTGTCTAGCGCCTGCTTGTATAGCTGATATTGAGTTTCCTACAGCCATACCTAAATCATTATGACAATGAACTGAAATTATTGATTTATCAATATTAGGAACACGTTGAAATAAATTATGAATTATAGAAGATAGTTCATTAGGTACCGTATATCCTACAGTATCTGGTATATTTATTGTTTTTACTCCTGCATTTATTAATTTTTCTACAATACGACACAAATTATCCATTGTAGTTCTGCTTGCATCTTCACAAGAAAATTCAACATCATCAGTATAACGTAATGCTCTTTTAACTGACGTTATTGCCATATCTATTATTTGATCGAAATTTTTCCTTAATTTAGATTCCATATGAAGTATTGAAGTTGCTAGAAAAATATGAATTCTAAATGCATTAGATGAAGACATTGCTTCTGCAGCAGCATCGATATCTTTATCTAAACAACGAGCTAAACTACATATTCTACTATTTTTAATATTTTTAGATATAGTTTGAACTGATTTAAAATCTCCAGGAGATGAAATTGGAAAACCTACTTCGATAATATCTATACCGGTATTTTCTAAAGATAGTGCAATTTGTAGTTTTTGTTTAACACTCAGACTAGCTTGAAGTGCTTGTTCACCATCGCGTAGGGTGGTATCAAAAATAATAACTTGTGAATTCATAAAATTTTTTCTCGATAATTAAAAAAATGATCTTTTGATCATAACAAATAAATTTACACAAC
>NZ_CP034860.1:0-747 GCF_005080845.1 Buchnera aphidicola (Rhopalosiphum padi)
TAATTTTTATTATGCATTCAAAAGTAGCACTTCTATAAATTGCGATAGTTTCTTTTATTTCGTTTAAATTACATCCATAACTTGTTTTAATTGGCTTTTTCTCTAATTGATATAACGTAAAAACTACATCCGTTCTCCTTTTGAATAATTTTTTTATTTCCATTTCTATAATTTTTTCCCTGTTCAGAATAAATTAAAACAGTTTTAAAATTTTTTTTAAAATTACAGATTTCACCCTAATTCAAAAATTTTTGTCTCTCATCATGTGATTTTTTGATAATTATTAAATTAGATGCAATATTGTTTTTTATTTTTTTAATTCTAAATATATTTGAATGTTATAGGGGGTTATGCGTTCTGTCATTAACGCTATAAAAAACGCATATTTCCATTTTAATATTTAGTTTCTTTAAAAAAAGATATGGATACCACAAATAAATTTATATTTAATGATGTTTTTTTTTTGTTTTTAATTTATTTTACTATTTGTATTTTGAAGAGGCCCAATCAATAATTTTTTCTAATAAAAGTGCACCAGATGTTGTTAAAATAGATTCGGGATGAAATTGAAATCCACATACGTAATCTAAATTGTTTCTGACAGACATTATCATATCATTAAAATAAGAATTTATAATAAAATTTTTAGGAATTTTATTACATATTAAAGAATGGTATCGAGCAACAGGTAGTGGTTGAGGAAGCCCCTCAAACATCTCTAAACCGTCATGGTTAATTAAAGATGCC
>NZ_CP034860.1:874-2119 GCF_005080845.1 Buchnera aphidicola (Rhopalosiphum padi)
TCTACAAGGTTATAAGTAAAAGAATCAAGGTTATCTAACAGTAAAATGTCTGCCATTCTAGAAAAATCCTATTTAATAATGTGCGTTTTTTATAGCGTTAATTACAGCTTGCGCTTTGTTTAAACTTTCATTTACTTCATCTTCTGGAATTGAATTATAAACAATACCGGCTCCTGCTTGAATTGTAGCAATACCTTTTTCCACATACGCTGAACGTATTGTAATACACGTGTCTAAATTACCTAAATCTGTAAAATAACCTATAGCACCACCGTAACTTCCTCTTTTTTCTTTTTCATATTCCGCAATTAATTGCATCGCGCGAACCTTTGGAGCACCTGTTAGCGTTCCCATGTTCATACAGGAAGCATATGCATGTAATGCGTCTAAACCCTCTCTAAGTTCACCTATAACTCTTGATACCAAGTGCATTACATGAGAATATCGATCTACCCTCACTAAATCCGACACGTATCTAGATCCCGGTTTACAAATACGAGCAAGATCGTTACGTGCTAAATCTACGAGCATCAAGTGCTCTGCTAATTCTTTATGATTAGTTCTCATTTCAAGTTCTATTCTGCTATCTAAATCTAAATCTAAATTTCCATCCTTAGTTCTCCCCCTGGGTCTTGTTCCTGCGATAGGATATAGTTCAATCTTTCTTGTTTTTTCATCATATTTTAATGAACTTTCTGGTGAAGCTCCAAACAGTGTAAAATCTTGATCTTGCATAAAAAACATATAAGGACTTGGGTTGCTTTTTTTTAATTTTTGATAAGCAGATAGCGGATTGGGACAGGGTAAATAAAATTTTCGAGACGGTACAACTTGAAAAATTTCACCTTTTTGGATTAGTTTTTGTAGTTTTTTTATTATTGACCCATATTCAAAATTATTCATATTTGAAGTTAAATTAATATCTTTAATTTTTATTTTCGGTATTGAATTTAACTTTTGATTGAGTTTTTGTTTTATTTCTACAGATCTTTCCTCAATTCTTTTTTTTTCGTTTGAATTTTTAGTAAATAAACTGCTTTGAATTAAGCATGTTTTTTGTTGATGATCTAAAACAAGTAGTGTTTCTGCCAGGTAAAAACAAAAATTTGAACATTTTTGATTCCCTTTTAATTTAGGTAATGTTTCAAAAACTGAAATTAAATCGTAAGAAAATAATCCTCCGAAAAACATTGCTTTTGATTTTTTTTCTCTATTTTTAAATGTTTTAATAATTAATCTAAAGGC